>NZ_JBPWPJ010000002.1:0-36178 GCF_053547815.1 Staphylococcus sp. 11262D007BW | reverse complement strand
TGAATCATGTATAGACTTTGTCCCCATAACAGAAAGAGGGTTTTTCTGAACAGTAGCATTTTCTCCTCTACCCCACATACTCTCACTCGCTATAATAGCCATGAATAAGTTAGGTGGTACTTTGTTTTTCTTAGCAATTTCTACTATTTTATCTGTCTTTCCCTCTAGTTCTCCGCCCTGTGCGTTTTGTTCAAATAATGCTTTGCCTTTTTTTTCAACTGAACCGCCACTGACAGAACAACCTTTAGTGCTTGTTTCGCTTTCGTCTAATTCATCATCAAAGGGAGCTAATAACATCATTGACATCAAAGATACTGCAACGAATATAAGTCCAAGTAAAATCAAAGCTCCATATATATACAGTTTGATTTTTTTCTTTTTTAACTCTACAGCTAAATTTGTCATTTTTTTCACATTATTTACGTTTTTCTTTTGACTAATGTGCTTCATACGAACCACTCATTTCATAGGATGCTATGTGATAAAATTCTTCGCCATCGTAAATGATATGATATTCATATTGAAACTTATCACTACCTTCAGGAATAATTTGATTCTCAATATCTAATTCATAATCAATGACTGTTCTATATTGTATGGTATCTAAATCATCTAATAACTCAGGGTTATTTTCTATTTCTTCTAATATATCTTCTTCATCATTTGTAAATAACTTTATAACTGTTACTTCCTCTGTACTATTTTCCCTCTCTTCTTTTTCGTCTTTGGATAACTTTCCCATCATTGCTTTTCCAATTTTACTACCCCATAGATCAGGTTGACCAATCCATTTATAGCCTTCAACAACAAATACAAAAACTATAAGTAAAGATAATACCGCTCTAAGCGGAGAAGGTGGCAACAGCATTACAATACCGAATGTCAGTACACAAGCAACAACAAACAATATTCTCTTCTTGTAAGGTTCTAAATAGTCAAGTATATCTCTTAATATCTCTTTCATTACTTAATACCTCACTTTCTCTTCCTTTTAATAGCGTCTATTCTATTGTTTGTTTCTCTACTAGCTGCTGTATCTTGCGTTTCTTGTACTGGTTTCGGTTTTTTTCTGATAACCGGCTTGTTTTTAGGCTTATTCGTTTGTATTTGTTCGTTAATTCTTGAACTGTCATTACTACTTTCATTTTTGTTTAATCTATCTTTATTCTTTTTCGCACTTCCATTTTTATTATCAGGCACTGCATGAGGCTTTTTCTTAATAGTTCCGCTATCTTTTCTATTAATTGATGGTTTGCTACCTGACTTTTCATCAGTACTATCATTTACACCTTTTGTTTTTGGATTTTTATTATTACTGTTTGGTTTCTTCTTAATACTTTGGTTTTCTTTCTTCTTAATACCACTGTCTGCTTTTTTACCTTGGTCTTTAGTTTTAGGCTTTTTGTTTATTGTGCCACCATCTTTTTTACTTACTCCAGCTGTAGTATTATGCTTCTTGGCACTCTTCTTAGATATGTGTTCAGTCGGCTTTTTCCTAACATTTGTACCATTTCCACCATATATTGGAGTATTTTCTCTGTTTTCATTTTGCTTATTAGCTTCACGTTTTTTACGAGCACGCTCACGTTGTTCACTAATATTTTGTTGTTTAATTGAACTCATTACTTTTTGATAATCATTCTTTATCAGCTTACCTTGCATAAACAACATACCTAAACAAATTAAACTTAAAGATATAGCTGTTACAATATAGTTCCAATTTTTCTCTTCCGATATTTGATAGGTCACATTAATAAGCGTAAACATAAGTACTAGAAGGAACACATAAACAATAGACATTAGCAAGTGGCCACCTGTTCTTTTAGCAGTTCCTTTCAAGTAACCTACAAATGATGGAATAATTGAAATAATCAACACACCGACCATTATAACTGCACCAATCACAAATCCTAATTCATAGAATTGTTTAGCAACTGCAAACAAAATAGCACTGATACCTATAATAAATGATGGTAAATATACGAAAGTAGCTACAACTATACGACTAGTTGTATAGTTATTACTTACTGACATATTTTCCTTATTTTTCTTTATTAAAGTATTTCTATCATCACTTTTAGGTTTATGTTCCAAGATTTTATTTATTAATGTTTTACCATCTTCAACTTTATTATTTTCGCCTGCCTTACCACCTCCAATTTCGTTAACGTTGGTAGTTCCAAATTGTAGTTGTAACCATGGCTTCACAATCAAAATTTCATGTAATGTATTCTTCATAGTGGCCAAGCCTTCTTTATTCGAAACATCTTCTTCAGTAGCTTCAGCTTGATTTGATTGATTTTCTCCAGTCACACTTGTACTTGTATTTAAAATAGTATTACTTACATATTGGCTAAGATCTGAAGTGCCTTGTATTATTGGCTTTGCGTTTGTAACGTAAATGCTGAAAAGTGCTGTGAATACAACAGCTAATAAAACACCTGTTGCACCTTTTCTCAATTCTCCTTTGCTGATTGTCGCAATAAGCCATACAACGACACCAATAAATGACCACGTTATAAACTTTCCTAAGCCAGATGATCCACCAATAGCTGAAATAACATCTGCTAATTCACCGACAATGGAGCCTAATATTGTAAACTCGAAAGCTTCACTGACTAGAAATATAAAAACTGAAGCAAATATTTTATAGGTTGACCATATCCCATTTAAAATTTCATATTTAGAGTTTTCAGTGAAATTATAAGCTTTTTCACTCAATCCTATAACGTCATACCAAGGTTTATCCTTCTTTTCTTCTAAAACATAATCCATTGCGTAATTATCTAAATCATGTTCTTTATAACCAACAATATTAGATTGCACTTCAGGTAAATCATCATCTTGATTACTTGGAAACATGCCCGAAATCGGATCTTTTTCTTTTGCAAAGACTTCGTTAGCTCCTACTAAGCAAACACTTAATACCATTAGAACAGAAAGGAACCACAAAAAGCCTTTTGTTTTATCCTCCATTTATAGTTCCTCCCTACTCTAATTTTTTTAAGTCTTTCTTAGGAATGCCTTTATTTTCAACTAACTTGCTATCTTCTGAAATCTTGCTCATTAACTTTTCAGATAAACCATGTTTCCGTTCGTTAATCTTCATAATAGCTTTGCCTTCAGTATTGCCATTAACTCTTTTATATGTTCCTTCTCCCATCACTAACAAATTAATTTTTTGATATTTACCATCTAACAATGGTTCTCCTGGATCCATAAATTTATTCTCAACATTTGGTTTAAATACAATAGTAAATACTTTCTGTTTTTTCTTATAAGGCGTTTCATATATTGCATAATTTAATTTCTCATCTTTAGCATTTTCTAAGTCCTTTTCATCAACCATGCTGTAAATTTGATCATAATATTCTTTTATTTCTTCTTTATCATCAGAAACACCTTTCTCATCTTTTGAAATACCATACATATCTTGTATTTTTGAATATTGCCCATTAGCCATATACTTCGTGAATTTGACAGCTTCTTCGGTATAACTGTCTTTTTTAGGCTTAGTATTTTCTTTACTGTTACAAGCCGATAAAACAATAATTGATATTAACAATAAACAAACTATTTTTTTCATTTTGCTTGCACCTCTTCTTTTTTATCTTCACGCTTTTCAAGTTGGTTACTTGTATCAAATGCGTCTACTAAATGTTCTTGTAAAACTCTAACGTCAAGTATCCCTACACGATCATTTAAATCTTTGTATACACATACACCTGTTTCTAACTCAGGCATAATTGCTTGTAAGTCTGTACTATCATCAAATCTAAAGAATTGCTGAAGTTTGTTGATTTCATCTGTATTACTTTCTAAATAAGCAAATAATTGACCGATTTGAGATTGCATATCTTCAGGTATATCACTCAGTCTTTGTGTCATGATATGAATTGAAGCACCTTTAGAACGTCCTTCACGGAATAAACTTTGAAAGGCTGAACGGCCTTGCGAATTTTTAAAGTATTTCCAGGCCTCGTCAAGTCCTATAACTGTTAAATCATTAGGAAACATATTAATAAATTGTCGTTGGTATGCTGTTAACGCATATAAAATACTATCACTCACAATATTCGCCTTAGAATACTCGCTAGGCTTTACATCAGCGTCTGCAAGTTCTAAATTTTCTACTTGTAAAACGTTCAATTGACTATTAATATCTAAAACTTCTGTATCATCAATACGTTCACCGAAAATCAATGTACTAAGTGAATGAGAAGTATAAACGTTAATTCTATTAACTAGGCGTTTACACAACTCTTTTTCATCATTCGTTAAAGTAATATCTTTTTTCTCTCCATTACTCATTGATGTCAATTCTTCAGTAACTTGATTGATTTTAGGTTCCTCTCTATTAGCTACATACTCTAAAGCTCTATTTATCATAGTAGCCTGATCTATAGTTGCTTCATTTCTAATCGAAATTGATAACAAATTATGAAGTATCTGCTCTGAAACCCCTACAGCGTCTGAAACATCAGTAAATATATAAAAAGGGTCAAGTTTTCCTGCGTCTTTAGGTTTAGAAGATAGTGTAATAAAGTTGAGTTGTGTGCCTAACTCATCTAATTTTTTATGCCATTCACATTTATTCATACGTTCTTGTTTAGGATCTACAATCAAGACTTTTGCGCCCCATATAGCATATTCATAAAAAAGCAAATTAGCACCGAAAGACTTACCGCCCCCTGTCTTACCTGTATGACAAATAGCTAATGATTGGTTTTTAGCTTGTCCTGTAGAGGCAAAACCTGGCATATGAAATACAGGCGTACCGTAATTAGTTGCTATTTGGCCGATATAAAATCCATAAGGATCACCTAATTCATGTCGGTTACCAAAGAAAGAACTTGTCATCATATTTATGTCGCAATCTTTAACAAATTCTTTTACATATCTACGACTTCCTGGCATACATTCTAACAAGCTTCTCAACTGCAAACCTCGTGTGTTCTGAACAATGTATTGATGATTTGACATTGTTTCTTTAAGCTCATCAATCTTACTGTTTAATGCTTTTTTGGTTTCTGCAGTAACAACGAAAATAGCTGACATTAAAAAGCTGGCTTCTCTGTTTTTCTCTATATTAGCGATTAAATCATCAGCTATATCTATACCGTCATAAACGTTTGAGCTTGCGCTATCTCCATAATCTGCTAAATGCTCTACTTGGTCTTCTAAGTTGGCCTTTTTAGATCTAAGTTTCATTAATCTTCTATCTGAACTTTGATAAGTTAATTTCAATGAAACACCTACACCAAATTGTAAGTTTCTCAATATTTCAAGCCAACGAGTATCAGGGAAATGTGTTTCAACCGGTACTTTTGCTAATTGTAAAAATGATATATACGTATCTCTTTCACGACCTAAAGCGTCATTTTGATGCAATATAAGATGCTTTCTATTGTTAGGATTTGAATAAGATACCATTGATAAATCTTCTACATGGCCACGATCTCTTATTTTAGCAATTAACCTATCTCCATTGTAGATAGGTGTTAACCGTTCAAACCAATTCTCGTTTAAAAATGGCTCTCTTACATTCAAATTATTAGTCCATGTTATCAATTTAGCCATTTCCACAGGCTCTATTTCTCTAAATGTGAAAGGTAAGTTGTTTAATGTATTACTTAATTGATCCATTTTGGCGTATGCTGTTTTCACTTTATTTGTTGTTAAAAGTACATCTTTACCTGTAATGGCCTTAGTAATAAGGTTGATTAACTTTTCTTTTGTTTCTGTGTAAATTTCTCCCCAAGTAACATCTTCATTAGTAAAATTAACCATCGTACTTTTACCTAGCTCAAATCCCATATAATAACGTACTTTATTTTCTGATGATCCCAACTCATTCGAATTCTTTAGATGGTCGAAAATAGCGTCTTGATGTTGTTCTAAAACTGGTATTAAACGTCCTCTGCTGTAAGAAACATGTTGATCTTTCACTTCATCTAAATCTTGTCTTTCAGGAATAATTAAACAATGTACTTCTTTTTTCACTTCTTTAAATACACGTTTCAGCTGTCTGAATTTAATCAACAACTCATTTTCTGTATCAAAATTACTATGAAAACCTTCAAACTCAAACCACGCTTGAATACGACCGTCTTTTGTAAAAATGATGTTTTCTACTACTGCTTCAATGTCAAAATCCAGTTTTTTTGCCACAGGTTATTTATCCTCCTTCTCTACATGAAAATCCGAAAAAGTACGTGCTACTATTTTCTTTCTTAGTTTATAACTTTTCTGATTATCTAGTTCCTCACGCCCTACATAATCAGAAGTCTCATTAAATTTCGTAGCAATATAAACTTTTGCGAACTTCACAACATTCATATTTTCAATACTTTTTTGACCTATAAAAAAACCAAACACAGCCGGGAAGCCTATATGAACAAAAAATACTATTGTATATCTTCCGTATTTTGGTAAAAAATCCAACAAACCATTGGTAATAGGTAAAAAGAACAATCCAGGTAAAATGATTGTAGAAATAACTATTATCTGACTGACAGTTAAAGAAAAAGGCAGTGAAAAGCCTTGCTCTCCACCGCCTAAACCACGTATTAAATTGGGTATTTCATCTAACTGTGATGAACAGTAACCGATAATTTTTTTCACATTACTCATGTTATGCACCCCTTATTAGAATCCAAAGAATTGTGCTATGCTTTCGCCTAGATTTTGTAAGTTTTGTGGGTCTCTAACGACTAATGCGCCAATAACACCTAAAATAATCAGTGCACCTAATGCCATTCTGAACTTCTTAGACAGCGCTAACACCACAATAATAATAGCAGCGATAGCCCAGTATACAATGTTTAAAACTAACGTGAAGTTCCTTTCTCCCTCACGCGCATTATTTACTAAATCTCCACCTGCACCCAGTGTCAATGAACCAAAGTCTATTGATGAAACCGCCATCATTAAATCAAACATTTTATTCACTCCTATTTATTTTTTATATATTGAGGTTCACTTACTTTAATCACATTATACTTATTATCATCTAACTTTTTAAGTTTAATCTCAAATTTATTTCGACTCGTTAAACCACTATCCTTTTCTTCCATTTGCACAGTTGTAATCGCTTTAAGTTCATCTTGTTTATTTTCCTGATAAACTTTTACTTCTTCTACATTCTTGATCTCAATACTGTTATTTAATAGTTCTGTATCAGACTTATTATAGAAGTATGTTTGTGCTGTATCTCTATCATCAGAAGCATAGACTTTCATAAAGCTTGTTATATAGTCTTTAACATCAGGATAGTTAGTCGTAACATCTCTGCCATTATCAGTATCCATTTTCATCTGAACATCAGCATTGGATTTTTGTTCATATGGTAAAGGTAATGTGACCAACTTATAGCCTTTATCATCTCCGTAAACTTTAATATATCTGCTGAACTTTACATCTTCATGTTTATCATTTTGTACTGTTTTCGTTTCTTCTTTGCCTTTTTTACCTTTCTTTTTAACAGTTTTTTCTTCTATTGTCTTTTTATCTAACGTAACCGTAAAATAGATTTTAGCTTGATTCTTATCTGCACTTTCAACATCATTAATTTTAATATCTTTAACTGAAATACTGCCATTGATGTTTTCGGGTTTGAAACTGTTATCATCTAATGTTGAACTATCGATATAATCATTCAAGCTTTCCAACCATTTATCGCGGTCTTGTCCTTTACTATAACTGTAATATTTTTCTATAAAACTCTTAGCATATTCTTGGGCGCCCACTTGCGTTGCTGGATTTCCTTTGTTAGTAGTGTCAATTTGCGAAGCCAACTTCTGATACTGTTCTTGCGCGTCACTCGCTTTCCTATTAGCATTACCGGCATTAATCCAACTAACTAAAATTAAAAACAAAGCTATGATTATAACTGCTTTTACAATGTTATAACCCTTCGGACGTTTTAGCGTCGCTTTTTTTAATATTTTGTCGTCCTTCCCTCTATTTTTTAAAGCTTTCTTTAACTTATTACGCTTAAACAAACGATCTGCTGACTTCTTCTTTTTCCTAAAATCTTCTGTCGTTTCTTCGTTTTGTGTGGGTTTTGATTTTTGATTCTTTACCTTTTTATCGGATTTTTTGCCCCACTTTCTCATAAGCTACCCCCTTTCTTAGTGATGTTAAAGTGTTCTGAACTCATCAAAATCAACACCAGGCTTAAAGTAGTTGTATATAGCTCCGTATGGATTAGTTTTTACATCTTCTAATTTTGCTATCATCACATCAAAGCTGTTTTGTCCTTTAAAGGCGTCTTCAAACTCTACTGTTCTGAAATCACGTTTTAATTTTCTGAAATTCTCATCATCATTGCTTACAAATAACAAACGCCATTCATCAACAAACTCTTCAAATCCTGCATAAATATGGAATTTTTTCATTGTGTTATTAGGTTGATGAAAGAAATCTTTATACCTCATTAATTTATCATAAGTAAACTTTCTAGCTTTCTTCGATCTTTCAACTTCTAACATAATACCTATAACGTAACCATCTTGCCTTTCTAGCAAAACAACGCCATCAGGACGAATAACATCGTCACGGCCATCATTATATTGATACGTTGTTCTTTGCTCATTTGCGTATTCTAAAACGTTAACAGCTGTTATTTTATGTTTTTCATACGACAAGACAACATCATTTACGGCTAATTGATGCATATACCACATCGGCAGTTTCTTTTCGTATACAGGTTTAAAATGCGTATAACCTTGCATACTTTCTAAGAACATACTACCGATTTTAGTTAAACAGTAAATAACATTAGGTCGCTTAGATTTTAATGTTACCTGCGCTTTAAATCTAGTAATATATCCATCTTCTTCTAATTTATTTAATCGTTGTCTAACTGCTGTTACTGACTTCTGTGTACCATTATTGTTTAAATATATCGCAGTTCTTATTTGTTCAAATGTCAAATAGATATGAGCTTCTAAAAAGCTGAATAATTTAAAATCTGTATCATTGAGTGTTGTATATGTCATACCTTTCTCCTCCAATTTTTCGAGGAGAGACTTTTCCATTTTGTTAATCTTAATCAGTCCCCCTTGTCAGTGAAGCCACTTAAAAAGGAACCTACTTTGCTTGTATCTTCATTTTCTTGCAAAATCTTTTTATTGTCCTCCGACTTCGCTTGTTCCTCTTGGTTGACTTCTTCTTTTGAAGTTTTTAAGATATTTTTGTTTTTTCTTAATTTAGGTTTTTTTGTTTGTTGTTCATTTTTTTGTTCTTTTGGCTTACGTTTAATATCTTCTGGAACAACCGGTTTACGTTTTATAAGGTCTGCTTTGAATTCTTCTTGTGGCTTACCACGATAAGTATATACTTCATCTTCAAAAAACGCCCTTACCATCTTTGGAATTTCTTTATAATACATTCCATTATTGGCGCTTAACTCAATTGCCTTTTTCATTGTCCACTCATCAGCAATTTTAGGTTCATACTTATCTTTATAATTAGCAACTTTACCATCTTCCATTACACGATCGATAGGCTTTATTTTAACTTGTGTTTTTATATTCACCGTTTCATCTTCGATAACATCTTGTGTACTCAACGCACAAACATTATCTGGAAGTTGTTTAAAATAACTTTCAGTGTAATGCTGTTCTTTCCTATCACTACTTTTGAAAATCTTATTAGCTAACACCGAACCACTCTCACCTTGTCTACAAACAAAGAAATTAGATTGGTTATTAACTAATGCTGAACGTAATTCTGAGTTCAAATCATCTAAATTTTGTGTGGCTATTCCTAGTGAATGGCCAAATTTTCTCTGCTCACTAATAATTTTAGGGAATATAGAAGCTTGAACTTTATGCGCTTCATCAACAACCGTTAAATGTAGTAAAGAAGTGTCAGCGGGTCGCTGATCGGCTACACGATAATACATATAGGCGATATACGAGCAAAATATTTTTATTTCTTGTTCACTCATTCCTACAAGATCATAAAAAACAATATGCCCTTCATCCATCCACTTTCTAATTGGTAAATTAAAATCCTTCTGACAAAACAGGTTTCTTAAAGTACTATTAGATTTGAAGACATCTAATCTATTTAAAACTGCTTGCCCTGAAGGACTTTCAATCAGGTCTGAAGCCTCGTTATCAAAGAAATTAACCACTTCATACATCTCTGTATAAGGTCTAATTCGATCAATAATGCGTTTCCTAAAAATATCATCATTTTTGTATAACATTCTGATGACCGACATAATAGTATGAGTTTCTTTAGGATCATGAATTAAAGCCTTAATCGTATAACGTAATAAACGTTCCGCTTGAGTAGCAGTATCAAAATTCTCGCTAATAATTCTGAAAACATTATCTATCATTTCTTCAGAATTTTCACCATCTAGCTTAGCTAACAAATTACATGCTAAAGGATATTCACTATCCTTTACTTTTATGAAGTGCACTTTATTCCAATCCACCTCATAACCTTCAAAAGTCTCAAAAACACGTAATCTGTTCAAAAGAAGCTTAATCGCACTACCTGAAGGGTCTACTAATGAATATCCTGGTGTTGGTTCAATAGCTTCAACAAAACTTTGATTGAAATTATTTAAAATACGATTCAATAAATTAGTCTTACCTGAACCTGTAGCACCAGTAACACAAAACTGCTTTCTTAATATTTCAGGTCTAATAAATACCTCTCTGTCTTTAATAATTGGGTGGTCTAAAGTCCCTAATTTAAGCCCAGTGGCTAAAGTATCTTCTCTTAAAGGCGTATTACCTAATTCAATGTAAGGAGTATATGGCTTAATCTTATCAATTAAACTATTATCTCTGTTTATTACTGGCATGTGTACAAAATTAGCTAATTCTCTTGAAGTCAAAACACTTTTTCCACGTTTCCATAAATTGTACCAATCAACCACTTTAAACATTGAAGGCCTATAGACCAATTCATTTACAGATTTACATTCATTAAGGATAGTATATATATCCTTAAGCAAATGATGCCCATCGTGTGAATTAGTAGCCATGCTGATAGTAGTATCAAAAGCAACATCACTATACGTAAAACGTTTGTTGGTCTCTTTCCAGATTTCCTTTTCATAACTATCCCGATCTTTGAACTTTTGCTCTCTAATACCTTCATCAGTTTTCTTGATAGCTTTTCTTAACTTAAATCCGTAGTTTCTTCTAAATCTAATTTGAAGCCAAGTACCAGGTTCCATAATACTAACTATCTTAGTTAAATTATCATGCTGAAATCTTTCTATAGGATAACCCTGTTTCAAAGAATTATGTTTCAATTTAGCATAACCGAAATATGATCTTTTATTAGGAAAGTCTAAATGGCTTTCATCTGCTTTATGAAATTCTATGTTCGGATAAACATTACTAAAATGTTTTTTTACTGAAGCCATTAATTCTTTATCCCCTGCTAAATAGAAACCTAATTTACTATCTTTACTTTTTCCTCGTCTATTTTCTCTATAAAATAAAAAAGTAAACCAAGGGTCTCCATAGAAAAATCTTTCAAAAATATTTCTTCTTGTTGAATGAATATTTTTTAATAGTTTAAATATTTTATCAGATTTAGGAAAATCTCCTTCATAAGTTAATATTCTATAATATTCCATATTCTTCTGTATTTTAATTATTTTCATAATAAATCGTAATATTATAGAAAATATCATGAATACAATTGCAAGAATTGCACCAGCGATCAGTGACGCTCGCGCTGTGAAATATATGAGTAGTGAGAGAACAAGGATATAGGATACGAATAAGGAGATCTGTCTGAGAAGTTTAGACGTCATATATGGATACCTCCCGTTTGTATTTGGTTGTCAAGGTACAGTGGATATATCGCATCGCCCCCCTCGCATTTAACAAAGATAAAAACTAAGTCTGCTCCAGTTATGATTAACTAAGATGATATATTATGATAATAATGATATCTTATTTAATCAAACAGGAGATAGTCACGAAAAAAGATGATGTTTTATATCCTTGATTCAATTATAACTTAATAAAGTCTATATTACAATAAAAATAGGGTGATTTATGTATCGTTTTATATACTGTCTTAAGTATTGTTTTATGTACTTATGTTAATGATTAACTTAAAACACTTAAAAACAAAAAAATAATCAACTTAAAACAATACATAAATCACCCTAAGCGTATACCATAATATATAATTGTAATTGGGGAGAGATCTCCATTTTGTTAAAAATATTTAGGTATTTTTTTGTTTTGGGCACCTGCTAATTTAAATTAGTGGGTGTTTTCTATTATTCTACATGACTACTTAACTACTCATTTATAGTAGAATATACTACTTATGTCTTTTTCTATTATTCTACATGACTACTTAACTACTCATTTATAGTAGAATATACTACTTATGTCTTTTTCTATTATTCTACATGACTACTTAACTACTCATTTATAGTAGAATATACTACTTATGTCTTTTTCTATTATTCTACATGACTACTTAACTACTCATTTATAGTAGAATATACTACTTATGTCTTTTTCTATTATTCTACATGACTACTTAACTACTCATTTATAGTAGAATATACTACTTATGTCTTTTTCTATTATTCTACATGACTACTTAACTACTCATTTATAGTAGAATATACTACTTATGTCTTTTTCTATTATTCTACATGACTACTTAACTACTCATTTATAGTAGAATATACTACTTATGTCTTTTTCTATTATTCTACATGACTACTTAACTACTCATTTATATATTATGATTACCACCGCACAAAAGCACCTGATATATGTAATGGCACATTGGACAATTAAAATTTAACAAATAAACCTTTCATATAAAGTATCAGTATCTTCTATAAATTGAGTGTGCCTGTCTATATAAGTGAGTGTGTTTTCTATTTCATTTATCAAATTGTTGTTTTGTGCCATTAATCTATTTGTGTTTGTTTCACAACTTACAAGGTGTCTTATAGCCTTTATATAGCTTCCTTTTTTATCTTTAATACTTTTAACCAGCTCAAATAAACTTTCAATATATACGCTTTTTAAAGCAATGAAAGTTTCTGAATATCTGCCATTTTTAATTGTGTATTTTATAATAGTCCCTTTGTTTATATGTTTTTCAAAGATTGCATATAGTGATGATCTAGCCATTCCTAATTTTTTAGCAATAGCACTCATTGAGCCTTTAACAAATACTTTCTGCTTGTTTGTATGCTCTCTTAAATAACTTTCTAAATCGTCTTTACGTTCATCAAAATGACTTCTAACACGATCCTTACGCTCTTTTTTATGCTTCCAAAAGCCATTGATACTTACACAACTATTGCTATATACAATTTGACCATCACTAAAAGCTTCCAAAAGGCCTTCTACATGTTCACGCATTGCGCCTCCATAGCGACCGCTATAAGCACTTTTAACCACTCTTTCAACTTCTCTATTAGATAAAGGTTTAACCAAGCGCTGATTAAAAGTAATGAGGTTGTTTTCTGCTACTTCAATATCTACATTCTTTGAATAATAATATAAAGCTACTGAAAACATTGTGTTATTTCTACCAACACCATAACCTACAGAGGTCACATCTGCTTCTTTCAACAAATAATCAACCCACTCTGGTGTTAATTCTTGCCCATTATTTATACTTTTATAAAAAACATTCTGGTTTAAACCGTTCTTTTCTGAATACTCCTTGCTCCATTGCACCATATAACCTTTTGAACAGTATTGATTTGTAAATAACTGTACATTATCTTTTGTAGGAAGCCTGAAATAGCCAGTAGATACACATTGATTGTCGATTGGTAAATATTTAGAAACTGCATGTGCTAGGCTACTATGTACTTTTTCAGCTACTTTTATAGCTTTCTTCTCTATACCTTTAGCAAAAAATGGAGTGTCTAATACAAAATATAAGTGCCACCCTCGAGGGGTTTTAACATATAGATTAGGCATTTCAATACCTTCATTAATATGTGCTGAAGCTAAACATTGAACTAATTCGTTATATTCAACGTCTTCATCAATATCTAAAACAAATGTATTGATTTGTTTTACATTATCTTTTGTTCTGTTTAGCACTTTATATGTATTAACATTTGTTATATTAGATGTTTCCTTGCTTAAATAATTATATGGGTTGGGTGTCCAATGGCTGAATTTATGCCCATATTGAACTAAAGCCTCTTCAGAAGCAATAATTAGTCCTAGTCCCTCTTTTAATGTATCTTTATTGGGTGTTACAGCAATACGTGCTGATCTCCAATTGCGCGCTTGTATGGCTTTAAAATTAGCCTTTTCTAAATCTGTCGCTTTAGAATTATTAAATTTATACTTTTCTATACTTCCATGTAATATAAAATCATAAATTTTACTGATACTATTCATTGCTTACGCCTCCTAAACACAAAGACTGGTAACGCTTGTAAGCGTTACCAGTCTTTGTTTAAGACGTCTATATACATCTGAAGTAGTCGAGTAGCGAAGTGGAAAAGTAGAAAAGTAGCGTCTTTTTCTTTACTTTCTTCTCTCATACCCCTATAATTTAGGTATACAAAATATTTTAAAAAAATACCTAAATCATAGAGGTATGGAAGAAGACCCGAAAACCGTTTGTATACGTTAGGTTGGTAACGTTGCAAGCGCTAGAAGTTAAAAATGTTGGTAGCAATTTTAACTTCGCACGTGGTCTTTTTTCATATCTTTTTTTGATTAATTCTAGTATAAACTTCTATATTGACGATTGCAAACATTTTTAACATATTTGCAAATATGCCCATATTTAATATTCAACATCAGTTATATCTTTATTTTGAACTATAAAATCGTATAAAGTCATATCATAATAAGCTAATAGCTTACATATAGTTTTAAGTGGAACTGTTTCAATTTTCTTCCCCTCAATTTTGCTTAGAGTTGCATAATTAATACCTATTTCTTTTGCTACTTCATTCTGTTGTAATTTCCGTTCTTTTCTCAATTCTTTCAATTTCCCGCATAAAGTTAGTATTAAGTCTTCATTCATTAATTATTAACCCCCTTGTTTTTTTCAAAATCCCGTTTTATTCGATAAACTGTTGATCTACTTACTCCCGTTTTATTTGCGATTTCATTACCTGATAACTCTGTATTATTGTATAGATACATAACATAGTTCTTTACATCTTCCGTAACTCCTGGTCGTCCGCCTTTTCTTCCTCTAGCTTTCGCTTCGTTTAAACCTTCAAGGGTTCTTTCTCTATTTAAATCTGTTTCCAGTTCTGCAAAGCCACTCATTACAGTAAAAATCATTTTTCCTAGTGGGCTATTCATATTAAAGTTTCCATCTAATATTTTTAACTCTATATTATGTTCCTGTAGCCAACTTGCTAAATTTATTAATTGCTTAGTTGTGCGTCCTAATCTATCAATTTTAGTCACAACTAATACATCATCTTCCCTTAAATATTTTAAGCACTCATCTAATTTACTTCTATTTGTTTTCTTCCCACTCACTTTTTCAGAAAATATTTTAATACAACCTTCAGCTTTTAATAAGTTAATTTGTGTTTCTAAACTTTGACTGATCGTTGAAACTCTTGCATAGCCTATTTTAGCCAAAATATCGCCTACTTCCTTTATAAATAGCTTTAATATGAACGATTGTGTGCGCGTTTACGTATAATGGGCTTCAAAATATTTTTTCGCGGCGTCTGAGGGCTTCTCTCAGCTTGGTCAAAAACCCCTTTTACCTTTAGTTTTGACACTTTGATTTTAACACATGTTTTGACCAGGTACGAATATAGTTAAAGGCTTATAGAATTTATTCAATTCTACAAGCCTTTAACCTTTATAAATAGCACTTATTCAAGTGTATTTTTTAATAAATTATTTTACTTATTGAAATGTATTATTTTCTAATGTCATACCCTGGTCAAAACCGATCGTTTTTGATACTCAATGATTATATTCATATAAGTAACTCAAAGATATTAATAAATAACATACATAATGATATTCCTAATAATATATTATCTATAAAAGGTCTTCTAATTTTCACTTTGCTGGTAGATAAATTGTTAAATACTATTTCCTTTATATATATTTTTTTTAGTTTCACATGCTTCATGATAATAAAGACAATTACAAGTAAATTTATGAATATTGGAACTATTGAACTAATAGCGCTTGATATATTAAACATATTACAAAACATTAGAAAAACTATTTGAATTACAAATACAACTATAAGAAGTTTAGATATATTTATAGCTATTTTCTCATAGCTTCTTAATTTATGTTTAAACGATTCACTCGGACTAAAAGATCTATCTAGGCCTTCAACACTATGTTCAGCAGCATTCGGATTACTCATTAAAATCTTACTTAGGAATGATTGTTTTTTGTATAGATATTGATCTAATATTTTTTTTACATCTTCATGATAACCTTTTTTTGACAAAGTAGCTGTTAAAACAAGTATTTCATCATTTGAAAGATTAATTTTAGTGTCTGCCTGACTTATTAATTTGTGATTTTCAATAATCGCTTGTTCATCTCTGTTAGCTAGGGCATGATGTAAATTATTTTTAATGTTATTTTTCTTTAAACTAAAATATAACGTTAATTCTTCTAAAAACTTGCCAAATGATAGCAATGCATTCCAATTCAAACTTGTAATCATTATTGCAAATACCATTATAAAAAGGGTTCCTACCTCATCATTTTTAAAATCAGATAAATTTGGAAGCGATAGTTTAAATAAATGGTAACTAATTGCTGTAACTATAATTGCAAATAATACGAGAAAAACAGTTCTTAAACCATATCGGATTACAGACTTAATATCAGTATAGGTTTTAGATATTTTAGTAAATGGAAATTTTCTCTTTATCATAAAACAGCAAATATAAAACAATACTATAAAAGTTATAAGCATAAGTATAAATTGAGTTAATACTGATTCACTACTTGTCATTTATTATTCCCCCTCTGTTAAATTTTGATTTATGGTTATATCTAAAAAACTTGATTCATATTTAAAAATTTCATCTTGGTGTGTGTCTATATATATTCCTGTATTATAACTGTCGCTATAATTAAAATTAGATTTTATCAATTTAACTTTAGCA
Source organism: Staphylococcus sp. 11262D007BW (assembly GCF_053547815.1). NCBI lineage: Bacteria > Bacillati > Bacillota > Bacilli > Caryophanales > Staphylococcaceae > Staphylococcus > Staphylococcus sp. 11262D007BW. The sequence continues at coordinate 19,071 of NZ_JBPWPJ010000002.1, read as the reverse complement.
CCTTTGTGAATTAGTCTTTTTAACATTAATTCCAAATCATTTTGTGCAAAAGTTATCGTAAAACCTTCTATTTTTTCAGCTAGATATTCCTTTGGCTTAATTGGCGAAGAAAAGGCTAGTTCATACGAAATAACTTCATTCTTTATTTTTAATGGAATAAGTTCTTTAACTAATAGATATGAAATAATGTTATTCGAACTTTTTTCTTTAGACATGGTAAACAATCGTTCAATCATTATTTTTTCAATTCCTGCACTACTATCAGGATTATTTATATTGTCTATGCTTTGTTTTAAATTTGAAATAAAATGTTGTATATCTCTAGGAATTTTAGTATCAATTATTGATTGATCTATATTTTTACTAGCTTCTAAATAGTCTTTTTTATCTAAATAATAAAGGTACAATTTTTCTACCGTATCAAATGAAGCATTGGAAATACTTTTAGTTCCATTTTTCAAATTAGTTATGTGAGCTTTACTAATACCTGTTTCCTTAGAAATCGTAGATACTTGTATATTGCTTTGTAATAATGTGTTTACTGATCTTATAACATTCTTCATTACTCCACCTCTTTATAAATTTGGTTGTGTAAATTTATTATAACAATAAAATTCTACAGAAAGAATAATACGTTTTATTTTGTTTTCTATAGAATTTAAAAAGGTATAACTATATGCCATATGTGTTTTATTACTCTACTTTTATACACATAGAAAATGTTATAATATCACATGTCATCAACAACCCTAACTGTTGAAATCAGACAAGTTAGGAGGTGTAACATCATGTCGATTGTAACAATAGTTTTCTCAACTCTTATTGCGCCAATTTTGGTTGGTGTGATACTTACGACTTACAAAAATTGGTTAGATAATCGTAAGCGTTGATGACCATTAATTACCAAACACCAAAAAACGCCATCTACTATAGCCGTAGTAGATGGCGTTCGGTGTTTCATCATGTCGATAACACAATGATTTTCTCAACTTACTTACAGTATATCCTCTTTGTTATCGTTTGTAAAATCTTCTATATATCTTCATAGCTTTGTATTTTATAACTTTCATCTGATTTATTGTACTTCAATACATATTTAGATTTTATGCTATCTTTATTCTGATTTTCCTTTTTCAAAATGACATTAACTTTTCCATCTTGATAATTAACGTTTTCAAATTCAGGTCGTCTATATTGGTTTTTCTTCTTACTTTCAACCATTGACCGCATATATTGTGATAAATCACTGTTACTTTCAATATATTTATCTATAAACTTATAATCACTTTCTTTATAGGCTTTATTCAAATCTTTAGTATAGTCTTCCATAAACGATTTCGCGCCTAGTTCAATATCTTTGATACTCTTTAAATAGTCATTAATACTATCTTCATTAAATTTCAAACTTATATTTTGAGGTTCTGCCCCCTGATCGTCCTTTATAGTTACTGTATTAGTTTTAAATGCTTTATCGCTTATTTTACCTTTAGCATAAACTTTTAAAGGTTTATTTACTGGATATGCACCGTACACTTTATTTTTTTCATACTCAATCGGCTTATCATTGATATAAAGCTTAATATCGTCATCTACTTTTTCATTGTTAATTAAATTTGCTTTAAAATTTGCGTCCTTAAAACTAGCATGTGCAATGACTTTTTTATCACTATTTAGATTATCTGTATCAAATCGAATATTGCCCTTAACCTTGCCTTTAATCAATGAATTATCATCATCATAAATTTTTTGGGCTTCTATATCATATTTACCTACAAAAAACTTACCAATATTTGTTGTTTTATTTTTAGGCGCTGTAATAATTTGCTGTTTATCTTCAACATTATTAAATTCATACTTAGCATTTGAATATGAATTATTTTCTATATATACATCATGAAATATAGGTTTAAAAGCCAACCTATCAATAAATATAAACTTTTTCCCATTCATAGTTATTTCTATCAACTTTCGTTCCTGCTTGTCTGTTATATACCCAAAATCAACCGTATTACTTTCACTATTTTTAATATTGCTTTTAATGTTGTTCATTTCTTTTTTGAATTTGTTACGGTTGTCTTTCTTGGCCATGTAATCTACAAATTGTTTAGCTTCTGCATGAGTAACTTTAACTTCTTTAGAAGTTAATGTTTTAGATACTGCTTTATAGTCTTTAGATTGAACAGCTTCTTCAAAATCATCTAGTTGCGCTTTTGCATTATTCGATAAAAGAAAATATACAATTGCCCCTATAATGCACAGTAATAATAAAATAATCACAATTACAGATATTATTTTCAGCTTGCTTTGCTTGTTTTCAGCCTTTTCTGATCGTTTAAAATCCTGGTTTTCATTTTTCATATTTTCAGCCCTTTAGCATTATTTAAACAACAAATAATACTTCAGATAATTTTCACTATCTTTTTGCTTTTCAATTACTTTTATTTGTTCCATATCGAATTTAATAGCCTTCATAGTTTCTTCAAAATATTCTTTTTCATTTTTTTCTAGCCTATCATTATCTATGCTATAAACACCGTCTTCTTTAGTTGCTATTTCATTCAAATCAAGTTCGTATTTATTTTCTAAATAGTTATTAATATGACTTTTAGTTCTTTCAATACTTCTAAAATATACGTCCAAACGGTCATTAATTGCATATCTGTTAATAGGATTGAAGATAGCGGTTGCGTCATTTTTTTCTGAAAACTTGTCTTTGGTTATCTTATTAAAACTTATTAACTCTTTAACACTAGCAATTAAATTTTTTCTACGTTCTTTAACTATATTAAAAGCCTTTCGATGATCGTTGATATATCCAAACCTTTCTCTTAAATTCCCTATTCTTCTTACTAAGTTTTCTTCTTCTGTAAGTGTTTTATTTGCATACATGGCAAATCTTTTAGCTGAAGCATATTCACTGATCGGCTTCTTAGTGCTAACTATATAATAATTATGATCCCAATTTATTTTGCTTTGAAAATTCTCTAATTCGTCTTTATATTGTTCATAGTCATTAAGTATCGCTTTTACTAATTCATTTTTAATATCTTCATATGTCTTTGTATTTATCATGTGCTTTATTTCCCCTTTATTTAATATATTTACTAAAGTGATTTACTAAATAACTTTGATTGTAATACAACTTTGCTATTTCATTAATGTTAGGTTCATCTATATGTTTTAATATATAAACCAAATCGGCCATCTGACAATAAACAGCACTATCAAATTCAGTCAAAAACACTTTATTTTCTAATAGTTCATCTAATGAAACGTAATAACAGTGTATATAGGGTTGGTTATCTTTTTTCATCAAAGTAACTCTATTATTGCCATCTAAGACTAATAATGATGTTGGTATATCGTATATTTCTTTAAATCTTGCTTCTCTTGATGTTACTAAATCAGGAATTAAAATTATTGGTTCATCAAGCGTTAAAGTATAAGGGTTTTCTCTTTCTGTATAGTCAATGTGTATTCCATCATTAAAAATATCATTTGGCGCTTTCAATGGTTTTCTATTAGTCTTTTTTATTAAATCTCTTGCCAAATCAACATTAAACCCTATGTCATAAATATACTTATTTCCTGCTGTATTACCTCTATATACTGAAAATGTCTGTAAAGTATCTTGTGGACTTTCTCCAAAATCTCCGATACTTCTATATATTTTGTCTAATACGTCTATCCATTTATCATTAATTAGTTTAACGTACTCATGCTTATACAAATCCATATTCTGCAATTCTTTTTTTACATCAAAATTGCTAACATCAACTTCATACCATAATTTAGTATCATAATCTTTTTTCATTTAAAAACCCTTTCTATGCTAAAAAATCACTTCCAAAAACAGAACGTATGTTCTATAATTGGATTGAGGTGTTGCAAATGATCCCTGAAAAATATGCTAATGAAACAGATTATAGAAAAATACCCCGTGAGTATTTAAACCCTAATATCCCACAAGGTCGAGGAATGAAAAAATGGCTATCTATGGCCACTATCCCCGAACAATACGAAAGATTAGAACAGTACATTCAAGACCAAAATAAAATTGAAAAGCCGTTACTTAGTGAAGACCAAATAGAAAATATAAACGATACATTGGCTAGTAAAATGATTGATAATACTTTAGCCAAAATTCAATATTTTGCTAATGGCTATATAAAAAGTGTTGAAGGTATAATACACAAAGTCGATACATTAGATAGTGTTTTATATATTTATACTGATGATGTTTTAATGCCTGTAAAATTAACTGATATTTATAATATTGAATAAGGATTAACTAACAGCCTAATCGTTAGTTTCCTTCAATTATATCAATTTTATTATCGTAACGCTTTCCGTTGTAGTAAATCGGGCTATTGTCTATGACATTTATACCTCTTTCAAATATGTTGTTTGTACCCATTTTCAAATTAACTCCTTTGTCTTTATTTTCTAACTTTAATTTATTAAATTCTTGATAGTCTATTAAGCCGTGTTTATCTGCAATTCCTAATTGTTTTAAATCATTTAATGTTATATAACGTGTTTTTAAATACATCATATTTAACACTCCTTTTTTAGTACGGGGCGGGCGCGAGGTCAGTTTGTATATTATGCGGTGTAGTTCGACGATTGGATTCTATCGTCGGGCGGAACTGCATAATATACAAACTGGACGAGCGCCCGCCCCCGTTTTTTGGGGGCTTGGCTCATACCAATTATTCTAATAAATCATTTATATTGAGTTCTGTTTCTAATAACTCTAGTTCTTCTAAACTTGTATAATTGTTATCACTTACTACTAAACTATCTAATACATCAATACTTAGCAATTCCCCTATAAGCTTCAATCTCTTAGCAACCATAATATCATTGACAGATGGCGTCGGATCTTATCAAGAGTAAATTACTAAAAATCCATTAACATCAATGTTTTTACTTTAAGAACATATATTTAACGTGTTAAATCAAATGAAAAAATACAATGTAATTATTAGATGACAATTGATTACGGTCAGAAGAATGTACCACAAATAAAAAAACTAATTCCTTTTTATTTTATCGAGGAATTAAGCTTTTGACCTGCAACAATCACGCCCAATTTCGGAATATCTATAATATGATTTCGATCTTAAATTATCTACTTTAACTGACGCTACCTGCTCGTTAAAGAAGACCTATTTAAAAAAGTTTATACTGCACCTGCCTTTATTATGTAAGTAAAAGTAGTAAAGCTTTAAATTGGTTTTCAAAAAAGTAGGGTTGATTATTTCTTTTTCATCAATTATTATTGTGTTATTATCACAATATGAGAAAGGAGGCAAAAAGTAATGGGAATTGATTTCATTAATGTCGAGTTTAGAAAGCATGTAAAAGTTTCAGGGGATTTAGGTACAACGGGATCAGTATGTCCTTTTTCACAAAAACAAAAAATGGAAACACTACCGGAAAACTTTTTGCCTCCTTTTATATAATGGGCAAAAATTTATGAATCTATTGCATTTGTAAAAATGCATACGAATGATTAGGCACCGGTTGTTAAACTGGTGCCTTTTTTTTGTTTGATCAGTTCAGTTAGTTTGGAGAACCGAATCTTTAATCATGCTGTAGAAATATGGTGAGTTCGTTGATTTGGTTTTACAATATAAATAGATATGAGGTGAGGTTTATGGTGAAAGCAGTGGATTTAGCCTCCTAAAATCACAATATATTTTAGGAGGAAATAAAATGAAAAAGGATAGTAAATCTAAAGAAATGATTCAATCTGAAAAAAGGGGTTCTACTAGGCTTTTAATGATGGTACTCTCCCTATCTGTACTTGTAGGTGCAATTACGGCTGATTTAGTCAATCCCGTACTTCCACTAATAAGCAAAGATTTAGAAGCTTCGAAATCTCAAGTGAGTTGGATAGTTAGTGGTATTGCACTTGTTCTTGCGATTGGAGTTCCGATTTATGGTCGAATCTCAGACTTTTTTGAGTTACGAAAGCTATATATCTTTGCCATTATGATTCTGGCAAGTGGTAGTCTTTTATGTGCAATTGCCCCGAACCTCCCATTGTTGGTTTTGGGAAGAATGGTTCAGGGTGCTGGGATGTCCGCAATTCCAGTTCTATCAGTCATTGCAATTTCGAAGGTTTTCCCACAAGGAAAACGTGGGGGAGCTTTGGGAATTATCGCAGGAAGTATTGGTGTTGGAACTGCTGCTGGTCCAATATTTGGTGGAGTAGTTGGTCAATATTTAGGGTGGAATGCCTTGTTTTGGTTCACATTTTTGTTAGCCATTATGATTGTTATTGGTGCCTACTACGCGTTACCGACAATTAAACCGGCAGAATCCGTAGGAAGCAATAAGAACTTTGATTTCATTGGTGGTTTATTCCTCGGCCTCACAGTAGGATTACTCCTTTTTGGCATCACTCAAGGAGAAACTTCTGGTTTTTCTTCGTTCTCATCGTTAACTAGCCTAATTGGTTCTGTTGTAGCTTTGGTGGGATTTATTTGGAGAATTGTTACCGCAGAAAATCCATTTGTACCACCTGTCCTGTTCAATAACAAGGATTATGTCAATACGGTCATAATTGCATTTTTTTCGATGTTTGCTTATTTCGCTGTTCTTGTGTTCGTCCCATTACTAGTCGTTGAGGTGAATGGACTCTCTTCTGGACAGGCTGGAATGATATTGTTGCCAGGTGGTGTGGCTGTTGCAATCTTATCTCCCTTCGTTGGCCGTCTTTCTGATCGATTTGGGGATAAACGTCTGATAATTACTGGGATGACTCTGATGGGGCTGTCTACCTTATTCTTGTCCACCTATGCATCTGGTGCTTCACCTCTGTTAGTTTCCGTGGGGGTCCTCGGAGTAGGGATTGCTTTTGCATTCACGAATTCTCCCGCAAATAACGCCGCAGTAAGTGCACTCGATGCAGACAAGGTTGGTGTCGGAATGGGGATTTTCCAAGGTGCTTTGTACCTTGGAGCAGGAACTGGAGCAGGTATGATTGGAGCATTATTATCCGCTCGACGTGATGCTACTGAGCCGATAAATCCATTATATATATTGGACGCTATGTCCTACTCAGATGCGTTCCTTGCAGCTACAGGGGCAATACTCATTGCCTTAATAGCTGGATTAGGTTTAAAAAAGCGTGGGTAATAACTTAGTTATGTAAAGATTAGTTATTGTTTAGTTCATCTTCTATAGTTTAAGCTGTAAATAAATAGCTTAGGAATCACGCAAATTTGAATTTCTTAGAATAGAATACTTTTAAGTAACTCAACTTTCGTACACTGTTTTATTGGTGCGAAAGTTGAGTATGTTAAGGATGAAACAATGAAAACATTGGTGATCGTTTCTCACCCAGATATGCCAAATTCTCGAATCAATAAAGTTTGGGTAGAAAAAGCAGCGTCTTATTCAAACGAAATTACCATTCATGATCTTTATAGAGAGTATCCTGATTTTATTATAAATGTAAAAAGAGAGCAGGAATTAGTTGAAAATCATGATAATATTATTTTTCAATTTCCATTATATTGGTATAGTTCTCCTTCATTATTAAAAAAATGGATCGATGAAGTGATTATATATGGATGGGCTTACGGATCAAAGGGTAAAAGAATATTTTATAATCGAAAATTAGGATTAGCTATATCAGCTGGCGTAAAAAAAGGTGAATTTACAAGTATGGGTAAAAACAAGCATACATTAACCCAGATGTTAACACCATTCAAATCTTTATGTGCATAGATTCATGCTGAATATGTACCAGAGTTTGTACTTTACGGTGCTAATTCGGATATGAAGGGCGAAGAGATACAGAAAAGTGCTAATGAGTATTTGCAATATATTAAAAAGTATTATTTAAGAGCATAAAACACTTCTGCGATCATGCCAACAATACTAGAAGAAAGCCCATTTCCCCTTAACACATTTAGGGAAATGGGCTATTGAAGTTATTGAAGGTTTTAGCGATTTCATTTTAGGTAGCCAATTCAAAGTGCCCAATAAATTCCAAGAAACACAAATCTGCTAAAACAGCTTGCCATGTAATTTTTGAACTTGATCCTTTAACCGTTCATTCTCTTCTTCTAACGCCTTTATACGGCTTTTTAAGGTTTTTATTAATACGTCCTCTGAACGAGGGCTTTTACTAGGTTTACGGGGGGTTAACTCACTTATCTGCATCCCTCTTAATGTCTCCACTCTAGTTCTAATATCTTTTTGTTTGTAAAGCCATGACTTTGAAACATTTGCTTTTTGTGCAACGGAATTAAAATTAATCTTCTCTTCTTTCAATGCCATCTCTGAAATTGTCTTTTCAACCCTAATTCTTGTTTTCTCCGACTTGTCTTTAGCTAGCTGAACTATGGCAGTTGTGTTACCTTTTCTAATCATTTTAATTCGTCTCCTTTAACGAATGAATAATCTGTTCTAATCTATTTTTAACACGTTCATTGGTTTCAACCTGACGCTGCCATTGGTTTTGTTTAGCCCTATTTAGTATTTCTTTAGTTCGCTCTAAGTGCTCTTCATGTTCAGTAAGAAATTGTTTACTTGTACAGAAATTCGTACAATCTAAACATGCATTTGCGTGAGGACATGGTCCTGCAATTACTGGTAACCGACAATAGCCATTAGGAAGTGCCTGTGCATTGATATTCTTTTTAAACCATTGAAGATCTGTATTGTCAGCTTCAGTATTTTCCTCACTTAAATCCAGAATGCTACCGTTATTCGTTACTAAGGTTTCCTTAAATTTCGTAAATTCCTTCTTTAGGGTTTCATCAAAAATATGTGCATATCTTGCCGTCATTTCCGGTGATTCGTGACCCAAGAACTTCTGGACAATATGTTGTGGCACTCCGTTATTTATCATTCTAGTGCCAACTGTATGCCGAAAGGCATGAGCATGAAAACGAAAAATTTCTCCGTTGCTGTCCGTTATCTTTTCTTCATAAGCTAGTTCATTTAATTTAACCCTAAAGGTATCTTGTTTCAATGGTGAGCAATCTTTTCGGGGAAACACATATACACATCCATCATCGAGTTCATCAGCCACCCTTTGCTCTTGAACTAATATCAATGCAGCAATTTCTTTAGAAATAGGAATGATATGCTCTTTCTTCATTTTCCACTGATAATACTTTAAAAAGCAATCCCCTTCTTTATCGGTTATGACGCTCCCTTTTTTCAATGTACAAAGTTCACTGATACGCATCCCGCATTCTTGAAGTACCATAACCATTGTAGCAATATAAGGTTCCAATTTATCTAATTTCCCATTTAATTGTTCAAGTATATGTTCATCAATATAACGTGGTAGTGCCTTCGGCACTTTAGGGTAATCTTCTTGAAAGATAAGGATCTTAGAAGGTGTATCCTTCCAGTCATATCTTTGAATTGTAGTAAAAAAAACGTCTAAAGTAGATATTCGTCCAGTTACAGTACTGGGTTTTAAACCTTTTAAATTAATATAATTAAAATATTGCTCAATTTCATTTCTAGTTAATTGATGAATCCTTTGTATACCTTCACAATTTTTGTTCATGAAATTAAAAAATTCTTTTAATTTTGAAGCTATATCTACTACGTGAGAAAAGCTAGCTGTGTTTAACATTAGTTTACAATATCGCTTAACTATTTCTTTAAAATAATTATTCTTAAAACCCTTAAAGTTGATCGTATATTCGTAGGATGTTGGGTTTACCTTATCTTCCGGTAATGATAATTTTCTTCGATTCCAAACATCTTTTTCCCATTCTTCCCCATCAAAATAGAAGTCCTCATAGAATTCCATAAACTGCTTAAGATGAGTAACGTAATAGGAATTCGCATGTACAGTAACTTTCTGCTGATTTACATCAAGTTTGTAATTAGTAGTCGTAGTTTTTACTTTTTGTTCTGTTAAGTAGGTCCGGTATTCTGTCAAAGCTTTTTTTATAGGCACTTCGGTTATCGATGTAATATTAGGATATTTTAAATTTAAAAATCCCATCATCCGGCTTATCACTGTTCCCTTTCTAATCCAAACGGATTTTGCATTCCAAGCTCCATTATTCAAGTGAAGGTAATAAAAATATTTTAATTCTGTTTTCAACCAGACATTTTCCACCTTATCGAAATTTACCCAACGATTTCTTAGTGACGGATTCTTACTTAACTCAATTGCACTAGGATGCGGACAAATTCTTATATCCCATCTATCTGCTGCCCAATAACCTTTTAAAACACTTGTCATATTAGCTATTTTTTTATTAATCTCTGTACTAGCGATAAGCTTTCGATTAGTTGCTACACTTGGAAATTTCATTGTCATGTTTCTCTCCCTTGAAGATACTTTTTATATTCATTCTTCATATCTTGATCAGAAAGATGAACATACGTATCAAGTGTTGTTTGTACATGGGCATGCCCTAATCTTTTTTGTACATATGCAGCATCCCATCCACTTCTAATAAGCTCTGTGGCATGCGTATGACGTAATATATGGGCAGTGAAAGTAATCCCTGTCCGTTTTCCTAGTCTTCTTATTAAGTCTAATACACTTTGATATTTTAGAGGGTGGCCAAAATAAGAATCTTTAAGATTAATAAATATATAATCATGATCTAAATCTTCCCCATATTCATGTACTAAGTAATCGGTATATAATGCCATTAATTCCTTACTTACATCAATAGTTCTTTCTTTTTTAAGTTTAATATAAGCTCCATTTTCATTATGATCTCTTGGCCTGATGTTAATCTGGTTATCCCATGTTGAAATATCTTCAATACGAAGGGATAATGCTTCTCCTATCCGAAGTCCCCCTTCATACATAAGCATAATAAGTAACTTATCTCTTTTGGTATGACATGCCTCAATTATTGCTTTGACTTGTCCATGTTCTAATACTTGTACAAGTTTCTTTTTGACCCTAAGCTTTAAAATATTTTTTTTATAGGATCTACCTTTAGAAATATGGTGAAGAAACCCCTTAAAGTTTCTTCCTCTTGCTTCTTTAGACATATCTATAGCTTTAAAATTTTCTGTGCGATTTAAATACTCTAAGAAACTAGTTACAGCGTTAAGTATGGAATTAACTGATGTTTCCTCTCTTTTAGCCTTCTTTGGTTGTATATCTATTACCTTTAAATGCCCTGCTGGATTTCTTAACCATCCTACAAAGTTTGCTAAATCCTCAAATTGTAAATCTCCTAATTCGATTCTACTTTGGCTCATAAATTCATAAAACAGCTTGAGATGATAACAATATGTTTTAATGGTATTTGGAGCTTTGCCCGTATTATCCAAGTACTTTATAAATCGCTTAACCGGTTCTATCACTTCAAATTCTTTATCTAGCAGTATGTATAACGGATATGATTTTTCCTCCACAATTACTTTCTGAACCTTCATCTTTCCACCACCTTTAAATACTTTAACTACTATTAATAATACCCTTATATATTTAATAGTTAAAGCACTGTAATTAAAAAATCCTAAACTTCGAGTACTTAGAGTACTCTAGTTTAGGATACTATGTTTAATACATCTTGGCTTGGGTGGTTATGTGCAAAAATAACTGATTTACAATTATTTAGTATTGCAACTTGAAAACTATCTCTAGGGTGTATGATTGACATATCTAACGTACCTATATGCACTGTATAAAGCGTTGTAACTTCATTTTTAGTATTTAAGCCAATCATAACAAAGTGTTCTCTTGTGAAGCTTCCTATTTCTTTTTGTAATAGCTTAACAACGTCGCTTGGTTGTGATATTTGAAACCTTTCATCTTCCATAACTTGATAATCTTGAACTAAATCTAAAACTTTTAAAATGTACTGTTCCTTTTTCATATTTGTAAATCTCCCTTTTTATTTAGTTGTTGTATTGCGATTATTTACAACAATTTCAGTTGGTTTCCTCCTTTCGTTAAATACATTATATCAAATTAATTACACTTTGACAAGTGAAAAATTTCTAAAGTGTAAGTTTTTTTAAAAAGGGGTTCACGGTTTCATCTAATTTAGATAAAGAAGCTTTAAAATCGGGCTAAAAATTAGTAAAAGCACGATTTTAATTGTGCGTTGCTATTTTTAGCCCGATTTTAAAAGTTGATGTTCTAAATTAGATGAAACCGTGAACCCCTTATTGACTATATATTGAAGCGGTATTTATAATAGTGGCTTGAAGCGGATTGTGTTATAATGTAATTACCTTTTTATTTAGTTTGTTGGTTTTCTCATAAGCTAAACAAACTTAAAGCCCTGCTTATGCAGGGCTATTTTTATGCTTACAAACATCTATTTTTCTAAACTTTCATTATTCAAAGCCTTTCTATAAAATAATTCGTTAAGGTCTTCAGTATTAACACTTATTAATTTTTCACTTTTTAATTCATATTCTCTTATAAACGGGTTTTTAAGTATTGGTGCATAATAAAGTACAATTCTATATCGGCCATATTCAACCCCTAGAAGTGACATCAGTTCTATAATTAATGTTTGGTCTAATTCTTTGAAAATGGACGTTGAACAGTGTCTTAAATCATCATAAACATGTATAATATTTTTCATTTCATCAATTAATACATTGCAAATAGTTCTATCAGCACCAGGTAAACTACTCGAACAACTCATTAAATACAATAATTCGTTATTCCTAATCTTCTTTAACGATACGTTTTTTGAATTTTTATCTACATTCAATAACACGTCAAACCTCCTATTCACTGATTAAAAGATACGATTAAATAAGCTTGTAATGAAACCTATGATAGACTGTATAATCTGTAAAATACTATCCCAAATTTTTTGTACAAAGTTTCTATTTTCTTCAGTATTTAAGTCTTTAGCTTTATCTAATAAGTCGCCTGAATTTTTTTCAATACCTTTCAAAGCGTCTTTTGCATTTTTAGCAAATGCTTTAGGATCTGAAGTTAAAGCGTTAGAATTTGCAACATTAGTCATATTATCAGTTATCATTTGTTTTTGATTATCTGTTAATGTTTTCGACAATCCTCGTTCATCAAGCACTTTATTAACTATATCTTCAACTTGTTGTGGTGTTATCTGTTCATCTTGTTTTTTCTTAATATCTGCTAACTGTTGTTTAATATCTGCTATAGACGCGTTTAATGCTTCGTCTGAATATCCGTCTTTATTTTGATTTTCTTCAGATATTGAAGTTAAATCTTGCATTTCTTTATTTGAGTTTTGAATATCTTCAGAATTTAATTCATTGCCTTTTTCTTCATAAGCTTTATAAATACCTGCTAAAGCACCTTCTCCAGTAACTTTTTCAACTGAAGCTATGTGAATTTCAGCGTCTTTAATGCCAGCTGTGATTGACGCATTTTGATATTGTTCACCTGTAACCTTTGTGATGTTATCAGGTGAGTCTATTTCCACATCTACACCATTACCCCATTTTTTATGCTTAATAGTTGCACTTGAATATATATAACTTAAATTACCACTATTAGGAATATATTTACTAACGTCATCTGTTGTTACGCTGTAAGTTTCATAGTCATCTTTTACGCCTAAATCATCTTCAGTCTGTTTTAAGTCTTGGCCGTCAAGATCAGCACCCTTTATAAAAACGGGTTTATCCCAATCTCCCTTATTTTCTTCTGCTTTTGCCATACCTGGAACAGTTAATAATAGTGTTGCTACTGCTGTACTAACAATTAATTTTTTCATTTTAATTTAACCCCTCTTTAATAATTATAACTACCGTCTTTATAATTAATTTGAACGCCTTCTTGTTTATTCGCAATCCAAACATTAATATTTATTGTTTGGCCGTCATCATTAATTGAGTAGGCTCTAACGTGTGAACCTCTTGGCACAAGTTCATCATCTTTATAAACGGGCGTAACTTCATAAAACACTTTTGTTTCAGGATTATCATACATTGCATTTCTTATTTGCGTTTCAGGATAACCCATACCCCCACCTTCAGGGTCTTTATTAGATCCAACATTTTGCGCCCTAGTACCTAATGTTAAATTATGTGTTTCCATATCTCCGCCCAATGACCAGGCAAGCGAATGAGATTTATTATATATATAACCCCTATACCTATCTAATTGTAATATTTTGTTATTTGAGTTTTCGCCTTCCCACGTCTGCTTTTCAGGGTTATATGTACCATCTTTATATTCTCCTGCTACATGTACATCATAATCAAAAGACGGTCTTTCTTGCGCTTTTGAAGAATGACTTTGAACAGCTTTATTTGTAATTAACGCTGTAACTTTTCCCGCTCTACCGTACTTATCCAAATCAGGATAATCAGCCCAAAAACGATCATTACCCTTTTCATTCAGTAAGTTCTGATCTTCCTGACTTAATTCTGTCTTATTATCATTGATAAAAGCATAGTTTTCGCTATTAGTTTCAGCGCCTATTAAGGCTATATCTTCTTTACTATTTTTTATTTCAGGTGTATCTGATTTGCTAAAATCACTAATAGTTGATATTAAATCATCAATTTCATTTATTGCCTTTTCCGTATCACAACCGCTTAATACAATAAGCGAGAATAATAAGGCTATCAGTGGTTTAAATATCTTCATTGCCTTACTCCTTTATTCAAATTGTTCAGCAACCCAAAAATATTTAGTATAGCTTTTATTCTCATAATAAAATAAAGGTTTAGGCACAAATTTAAAGTTTTTATTTTTGACGTGCATAGTAACATTTTGTCTTGTTACCCCTAGTCTTTCAGCTACTTCATTAACATCTATTAGTTGCTGTGGTTCAGAACTTTCACGAATTAAATCATCTAAATTATTACTTTGAAGCTTACCCGTATAAATAGTGTTGTTTTTCTCCATAATATACACACCTTCATTCACTGCTATATCATGCCCGCCTTGTTGCGTATACAAAGTTTTTTCATCATTTAATAAGTTTGCTATATCTTTTAAATTCATTGTTTTGTTTACCTCCGACCATTTTTTTGTTATTCTTAGTGTACCTTTTTTTGTGGGCGAATGTTTGATTACTTTCGTCCTATTGCGATACTTTATAGTATCGCTTTTTTTATGCCTTCATAGTCGGAGTAAACAAACATCATATAATAATCACTTTTTTATAATCGCTTTTTTCTTTTATCATAGCTTTTGCTTCGTCAATAGAATATCTTTCATTGATATATCCTATAAATCTATCGTTTTCAATAACTTGTATAACAGGATCAGCCCAAAAGTCATAAATTACATTTAATTCATACTCATTATTTCTAGTTTTAAATTTATCAATAATCATTGTACTTCCTCCATTTCTTCATCAAGTTGTTTCAATCTACACAAATTAAATTTAGCTTGAAGTTCTTCGATTGTCTTATCTTTTAAACTTTCCCTACTTTCTAAAGAGTCCATTAATAATAACCATTCAATATACATT
This sequence comes from Staphylococcus sp. 11262D007BW, assembly GCF_053547815.1. Taxonomy (NCBI): domain Bacteria; kingdom Bacillati; phylum Bacillota; class Bacilli; order Caryophanales; family Staphylococcaceae; genus Staphylococcus; species Staphylococcus sp. 11262D007BW. Next base: position 3,676 of record NZ_JBPWPJ010000002.1, on the reverse strand, counting down.
GCTTTGTCATGGCTCATATCTAGCACCTCATTTATTTTATAGCCCCTTTAGCGGGGCTGTTTTTTAAATTTTGTTTTGTATATACTTTGGAATTTTATTTGTTGTTGTTAGGCCAATTCCTTTCTTATAATCAATGACTTTATAGCCTGAATTAACTTTAAATATTTCATGTCTACCAATCGTTATTTTTATAAAGTTATGACCTTCTTTGAAAACTTGCTCTACATCAATATTTTTAAATTCTTCTTTAGTTACAAACATTTGTAGCACTCCTTTTTTTGTGGGTTGCTATATCTTTTATTTATAGCATTTGATTTGTTTCGTCCTCCTTTCAATTATTATATTATCACTTTATTTACGCTTTGACAACCGTTTATTTGTCAGAGTGTAAATGTTTTTCAAAAAAATTAAAGGTCTTAAAAAGACCTTTAAACTTACGCCGATATTCTTATCAAGCCATTATATCTATCTTCAGCTATATAAAAGTATGTTTCTGCAAGTACAAGTTCAAACAAATCGTTTATATCTGTCGTATTGTACAGGGGCGCCTCAATTACAACGCGTTCTTCTTCCAAGCTATCAACAATTTTCACTTGATAGCTGTTAAGGTTAAGTGAATTATCCTTGAACATTAATTCTGTTTTGCCATTTTCCTTATATATACTTTCTACTTTATCTATCGTATAATAAGTTTCAATAATTTCTTTAATACGTTGATCATGCTCTTTGATAATCCTCTCTACACGCTTATCATTCAGTTTCAATAAAATAATCACTAAAACAATTGCAAGCATAGGAATAATTACCAGCATTAACAACACTCCTATACACTCATTAATACTTATCTTTTTTCTTTAGGGGCTCGAAAAACTCCTCTTTCTTCTTCTGAGCTAGCTTCTCTTCTGTTTCTCGTTTAATTTGTTTTAATTCTCTTTTAGTGCTATTCATTAATTCATTTTGTCGTTCTTTAATCTCCAAATCAGTAAAATCTAATTCTTTGAGGTCTTGATTTATGTCTTTGATTTTCTGAATTTTTTCTTGTCTTTCCACTTCTTTAAATGAAAGCCAAAGACCTATACAAAAAAGAAAGGTTACTGCTAAAAATATATATTTAACATTTTGAAATACAAACAGCAATACAAAGCTTATACCTAATACCACAAATGGTGTTTTCCTCATATATTCCACCCTTCTTAGTCAAATAGTTATATTAATTAAAGAATCGATATAACTATAAATTATACTTCTCTTTCAATAATTCCATAGCTTCTGAAACAATATCAACTAAATTCGCACCTGTTTTCGCTTTGACTTGATAAGCAATCGACCAATCTTCATTATACATTTTAACGGATTTTGTAGGTCGTACTTCTTTCTTTTTTGTTATCATTTCATCAAATACGTCTTCTTCTTTATATTCATTTTTCACTGCTTCATTATTAAAATCTGACATGTTATTCACTCTCCAACTTTTCTAATATTTCATTTTTTACATCAATATACATCTGCATTGTCTTTTTATCGTGTGCTTTATGTTCTGTTAAACCATGTTCTCCCCATGTAACTACACGATCACTAGAACGTATATAATTTTTAAATACATCTTCGCCAAACAATTCATTTATCTTATTTATAATGCTTCTGTTAGTTGATCCACGTTGATTTACTAAGTATGGTAATAAACCTAAAAATTTTAAGTTTGGCTTTTTATTCTGCTGAATATTACCTAAATAGCTGTAATACTTCTTAGCTGAAGTAAAACTATCTTCTTCAGTTTTCGATGTTATCAGAACGTAATCAGAAGCGCATACAGCGTTATTTGACAAAATACCTGTTGAAGGTCGCGTATCAATGATTATGTAGTCATAATCGTCTTTAATAGGTTTTAAAAGTGAATTCAGTAAAAAGTACTCACCCTTTTCATCAAAATTCTTAATAACATACTTATCAAAGTTCTCTAAAGACCAATCCCCTTTTAAAATATCCAGATTGCCACTAACTGTTTCGATACAGTCTTTTAAATCTAAATTTTTAATACCTTTCATAAAAGAAGGATCTTTTTTAAAACGCTTCTTATAAGTCCTCTGAACTTTCTCAGTTAAATTACTTTGAGGATCAGTATCAACAGCTAACACTTTATAACCATCCTTAGCTAATAAATAAGTAAGTATTTCTGTTAATGTAGATTTGCCTACACCGCCCTTAAAGCACCCGATTGTTATTACTTTCGTCATATCATTCAACCTCTTTTCTACCCTTGATTAACCTTTTTTGTGGGATTATTTACCTATATAATAACAAAACTTTATCTACTTGTCTACTTATGTCTTTTTCTACTTTTCTACTTAGACAAAAAGACACAAGTAGTTAAGTAGAATATAAATAAATAAAAAAGCGCAAAATGCGCTTTTTATTTGGAATCTGCACTTGTATTTCTTTCAAGCGTAAATCTTTCAAAGTTATCTATTAACCACTTACCGTCTTTTCTAACAAAATGTATTTTACCCGAAGTTTTTTTAGTTGTAGAATCTTCTTCATCAATATCTTGAACTTTTTCATCAAATTGAACATATACATCATACGTTTCATTTTGTGGTCGATATTCTTCTATAAACGTTTTTACATTAGAGACGTCTACTTTGCCGAACATATTATTCTTGCCTCTTGTGTTTTCAAATAAATCTTTTCTATACTTTTCATCTAGTAATGGAGAAAGTGATTTTTCTTTTTCTTTAAAATTTTCCTCCGGTTTAAGCGTAAATAATATATTTACAAATTTCTTGGATTGGTCTCTGATGCCTTCTTCTTCTTTAGTTACTACATCTTTATCTTGACGAGCTATTATCTCTTGCTGTTCTTTATTATCTTTCTTGAGCTGTTTAACTTGGTCTTTGTACTTTTCGTTTTGATTAGTAACTTTTTCTAATTCATTATCATAGTGCCTTACTGTAAACACTAGAACTCCGACAACTAATATAATCATAATTCCGATAATCAAATAACTTTTAGGAATTTTTTTCATGTAATTTCCTCCTGGTTAATATATAAAGCTATATCCTTCAGTCATTTTCACTTCACGTTGAGTAACATTATAAGGACCACCTGCAACATTCATTTCTGATACTACAAATGTATTATCATCTTTAACATCAATAACAATACCTACATGACCAGTCGTCATAGGAGCACCACCTGCGCCTTGTTCTGCAATCCAGCAAGCACCCTTTTTAGGTGTTTTACCTACTTTATAACCTTCTGCCTCAGCACGCTCATTCCACTTGTGTGCATCATGCCAGTAAGTTGATATAGGTTTTCCCATCTTTTGACGAATACCAAATGCATACCATGTACATTGCCCAGCGTCATACAAATTACCTTTTCCTGGATTACTGTTAGACCATGACGGCAATGCACCTTTATATTCTTTTCCTACACTTTTGGATCCAGATTGACTGCTACAGTCAACTTTTGCACTACTGCTCCCTTCACTTAAGGAAGTCATAATCTTTGTAACAGTGGGTACCCAACGCGCATTCATGTTACTCGGGTCATTATCCGCGCCTATAGGAGCATATTTGGGTCCAATTTTTTTAGGGGTTGTTAAACCTTCAGAGATATAAAGATCATATAAATTTTTAGCTCCATCTTCGAGCCCATCTTCAACTTTAGAATAAGT